>JADZBD010000017.1 GCA_020852255.1 Bacteroidia bacterium
AAACGCCATACATGGTTCCACGCGCTCTGCCGCCGTATATATAAATGTCTGCTCCTGAATTAAAATACCGGAATGATTCGTCATTTATATCCGGCTCTTTTTCTCCAATAGCTGAAAATCCCGGATAACCAACCACAATTCGGGGACCCGGATTGTGGTTTTCTGATTCAACAATGGGAAGATCTGCTCCGCCGGCCTCCTTCAGCCAGTGCCGGAGTTCCTTTGCAGCCCATTTTTCTGATGCTGAAGCGCCTGTTGTAAGCACAATTTGATAATTACTTCTCTCCTGATTAAACAAAGAATATTCCACACGCTTACCTGAAATAAAATCAATTTTCCGGGACAATGTTTCACCCGATCTAAGTTGAAGGAATAATTCCGCTGTAAGCGGTTTGTAGCCTGTTTTGGGCAGATCAAGAAGACCGTTAAATTCTTTTTCTCTTTTCTCCTCAAGCACAATCTTGCCCTGCTTGTTACGAACGGTAACCCGCACCTGCTTAATCAGCATGGACAGCACTTCTGGTGAAAAATCTGAAACCAGTCTGCTGTCTCCTTCTTCTGATGTATTCACCTTAAAAAAACTCCCTCGTTGTAATGCGTCCTCAGCAGAGAACCGGTGAAATCTGAAGCTGAAACCCCACATATTGCCCCGTTGTTCCACCTTCAGTAAAATAGTATTCTTTCCTTTTTTCAAAATAACCGGAATGAGATCCGAATCGGGCTTAACACTCCTTGCAGGCTGATAATCCCACTGACGTACTCCGTTAATCCACAAGCCGGCGCCATCGTTGGTTCCAAGTGCAGCAAGCCACACGCCCTCTTCAGGACATTCTACTTCCGAATAGGCATAAGCTACCGCCGGTGATATCCTGGAAACATTCGCCACCAGGTCAATAATCGAATCAGGTGAATTTATATACTTCCACCGGATGGAACGGCCCTTCTGTTTCACGATATCGCCTGCCTTAACTTTCAGCCCGGATTCGCCTCCCGATTTTAAAAGATAATCGGTATCAAAACCGGGGTAATGCTGCATCGGTTGTGCTGGTGACGTGCCTTCCTCCAGGGGAATAGGACCACAAAGCAACCAGGAATGAAACCACTGGCCCGGAACCAGCTTATTCACCGGTTCCTGCGCTGATATACGGGATATAACGGAAACCAGTAAACACAGTAACAAAATTCTTCTGTTCATAAAATGATCATCTATTGGTAAGAAATGGTAAACTAAAAAATTAAATTCATTCTATTGCCAAATTACGATATGATTTATCACGACATACACCTGATCTCTTTTTTTCGCAGGTTTGTTAGCAGCAGGTGACACCAACCTGAACATTGACCACGAGTTAGTGATGAGTTGCATGTGCAATATATCAAGCTTCGTCGGTTGAAAAAAAGACATTAAGCTACCATCAGGGCTACTCCCTGTTCCATTTCCCGATTGCGGAAGCTCCGTTGGGAAATAATTTAGAGCAGAATTATCACAGATAAAAACGATCCTAACCATTTCTTTCTTAAGTTTAAAAAAAAATCATCTTCTCTCATTTCTAACACATTGTTATGAGCAACCATTTCAGCCGCAGAAAATTCATTAAAACCGTAGGTGCAGGTGCTGCCGGTTTTGCTATCCTTCCGTCTTTGTACAGCAAAGCCGCTCCCAGCGACAAACTGCGTATTGCACATATTGGACTGGGTGGCATGGGAAACAATCACATGAAATGGTTTGCCAATATTCCCGAGGTAGATATTGTTGCCCTTTGCGATGTGGATGAATTGCACTTAGGCAATACCCTGAAAACTCTTCAGCAACTTAAACCTGGCACAACCGCACAAACCTATGGCGATTTCCGGCATATTCTCGACAGGAAGGATATTGATGCTATTACCTGCGCAACGCCCGACCATTGGCACGCTACAATTGCATCGCTTGCTTTTCAGGCGGGAAAAGATGTGTATGGAGAGAAACCTCTTTCTTATGATGTTCGGGAGGGTCAGATCATGCTGAAAAATGCCAACCGGTATAACCGGATATTTCAGATGGGAACACAAATTCATGCAGGCGATAACTATCATCGTGTAGCGGAAATTATTAAATCTGGAGCATTAGGAAATGTACATACCGTTCGTTTATGGAAAAACTCGAGCGAACCTAAACTCGGCGCTACTCTTGCGGAGCCCATACCTTCCAACCTCAACTGGGATATGTGGCTGGGGCCGGCTCCTTACACGGAGTATATACCTGCAAAATGTCATTTCACCTATCGTTATTTCTTAGATTATTCCGGCGGAACCTTTGCGGATTTCTGGTGTCATATTGGGGATATTGTATTCTGGTCGCTGCAACCGAAGGGATTGAAAAAAATCAGTGCTACCGGTGCGCCTATCCCTAACAGTATTGCAGACGCACCTTTATGGATTAACGTGGATTACGCTTTTGAGGGTTTGAATATTCACTGGACTACCGAAACACCCGAAGTGCCCGGCGCGGCAGGGAAAGGCA